>NZ_CP073766.1:4435000-4437500 GCF_018255755.1 Chitinophaga sp. HK235
GTAACCTATCAACGTCGTAGTCTCCGACGGCCCTTAAAAGTAAACTCATCTTGAAGCAGGTTTCACGCTTAGATGCTTTCAGCGTTTATCCTGTCCGTACATAGCTACTCTGCACTGCACCTGGCGGCACAACAGATACACCAGCGGTACGTACGACCCGGTCCTCTCGTACTAAGGTCATGTCTCCTCAATTTACTAACGATCACAACAGATAGGGACCGAACTGTCTTGCGACGTTCTGAACCCAGTTCACGTGCCACTTTAATCGGCGAACAGCCGAACCCTTGGGACCTTCTCCAGCCCCAGGATGTGACGAACCGACATCGAGGTGCCAAACCTCACCGTCGATATGAGCTCTTGGGTGAGATCAGCCTGTTATCCCCGGAGTACCTTTTATCCTTTGAGCGATGGCCCTTCCATACAGAACCACCGGATCACTTTAGCCTGCTTTCGCACCTGCTCGGCTTGTTTGCCTCACAGTCAAGCACCCTTATACTAATGCGCTCTGCGTACGATTACCAACCGTACTGAGGGTACCTTTGCGAGCCTCCGTTACCTTTTAGGAGGCGACCACCCCAGTCAAACTACCCACCAAACAATGTCTCCGTTGCCGGATTAGACTCTAAATAACAGAAGGTTGGTATTTCAACGATGACTCCACAACTCCTGGCGAAGCTGCTTCATAGTCTCCCAACTATCCTACACATCTGGCATTCAAAATCAATGTTAAGTTGTAGTGAAGGTTCACGGGGTCTTTCCGTCCCGTTGCGATTAACCGGCATCTTCACCGATACTACAATTTCACCGAGCTCGTGGTAGAGACAGTGTACAACTCATTAGACCATTCGTGCAGGTCGGAACTTACCCGACAAGGAATTTCGCTACCTTAGGACCGTTATAGTTACGGCCGCCGTTTACTGGGGCTTCAGTCAGAAGCTTTGGATTACTCCGAACATCCTTCCTTAACCTTCCAGCACCGGGCAGGTATCAGGCTCTATACGTCATCTTTCGATTTTGCAGGGCCCTGTGTTTTTGTTAAACAGTTGGTTGTACCATTTTACTGAGACCACATTACTGTGGTACGCCTTATCCCGAAGTTACAGCGTCAATTTGCCTAGTTCCTTTACCACGGATCACTCGAGCGCCTTAGAATACTCATCTCGACTACCTGTGTCGGTTTACGGTACGGGCTGCTATAAACGAACCTTAGAAGTTTTTCTTGGAAGTCTGATTAGGGACATTATCAGCGCTGCCGAAGCTTTGCTGTACTATCAGGTTCAGCACCATCTGCGGATTTTCCTACAGTCAGTATACCTACACCCTTTAACGCACTATTCCGTAAGTGCGCAGTCCTTTCACTACTCCGTTACTCCATCGAATTTATAGCAGGTACTGGAATATTCACCAGTTTGCCATCAGCTACGCCTCTCGGCTTTGCCTAAGGACCCGACTAACCCTGATCCGATTAGCGTTGATCAGGAACCCTTAGTCTTACGGCGATAAGATTTTTCATCTTATTTATCGTTACTTATGCCTACATTTTCTTTTCTAAACGCTCCAGCATGTCTCACAACACACCTTCGATGCAGTTTAGAATGCTCCCCTACCGTCTAGCATTGCTGCTAGGCCTAAAGCTTCGGTTGTATGTTTGATGCCCGATTATTTTCCGTGCCCAAACCCTCGACCAGTGAGCTGTTACGCACTCTTTAAATGAATGGCTGCTTCCAAGCCAACATCCTGGCTGTTTTAGGATTTGAACCGCGTTTGTTCAACTTAACATACGATTAGGGACCTTAGCTGTTAGTCTGGGTTATTTCCCTCTCGGCCATGGACCTTAGCGCCCACAGCCTCACTCCTGGAGATTATGTTATAGCATTCGGAGTTTATTAGGGTTTGGTAGGCGGTGAAGCCCCCTAGCCCAATTAGTAGCTCTACCTCTATAACACGTCTATATCCAAGGCTGTTCCTAAAAACATTTCGGGGAGAACGAGCTATCTCTCAGTTTGATTGGCCTTTCACCCCTATCCACAGGTCATCCCATAGCTTTTCAACGCTAATGAGTTCGGACCTCCAGTTGGTTTTACCCAACCTTCATCCTGCCCATGGATAGATCACAAAGTTTCGCGTCTACCCCCACTGACTAAGCGCTCTGTTAGAACTCGCTTTCGCTGCGGCTCCGGTACTGAAGACCTTAACCTCGCCAGTGAGGAGTAACTCGTAGGCTCATTATGCAAAAGGCACGCCGTCACTCTTTCGAGCTCCGACCGCTTGTAGGCGCACGGTTTCAGGAACTATTTCACTCTCCTGTTCGGAGTACTTTTCACCTTTCCCTTACGGTACTGGTTCACTATCGGTATCTAAGGAGTATTTAGCCTTACCAGATGGTGCTGGCAGTTTCACACAGGATTCCTCCGGTCCCGCGCTACTCAGGATACTACACGTCCATCAGAATTTCTGTCTACAGGGCTATCACCTGCTACGGCTCATCTTTCCAGATGAT
>NZ_CP073766.1:4440000-4442500 GCF_018255755.1 Chitinophaga sp. HK235
ATTTCAACTTTATTGCTAATTATTTCTATTTCAAAACGGTCCAATGTGACGGACCTACGTAGATGTATACACACTGTATACATAAAGGAAGGTAATCGATGGTCTCTGTTAATGTATCAGAGAGCTTTATAAGAAGAGAAGAGCTTCTACTCTAAGAGAAAGAAAAAGGTCCTGGCGTTGTCACCAGGACCTTTCTTAATAAATATGGCAGTTACCTACTCTCCCGCATGATAGTGCAGTACCATCGGCCATGAGGGGCTTAACTTCTCTGTTCGGAATGGGAAGAGGTGAACACCCTCGGCATAACCACCATAAGATCTTTAGCTGCGATGATCGCTCATCTGAGATGCAGGGGCTTTCGCTTGCCTTATCTCCAGCTGATAATAAGATAACATATTGGGAAAGTCGTATACGAACTTTGCAGTAATAAATAAAATTAAAGCTTACGGGCAATTAGTATTACTCGGCTTTGATGTTACCACCTTTACACCTGTAACCTATCAACGTCGTAGTCTCCGACGGCCCTTAAAAGTAAACTCATCTTGAAGCAGGTTTCACGCTTAGATGCTTTCAGCGTTTATCCTGTCCGTACATAGCTACTCTGCACTGCACCTGGCGGCACAACAGATACACCAGCGGTACGTACGACCCGGTCCTCTCGTACTAAGGTCATGTCTCCTCAATTTACTAACGATCACAACAGATAGGGACCGAACTGTCTTGCGACGTTCTGAACCCAGTTCACGTGCCACTTTAATCGGCGAACAGCCGAACCCTTGGGACCTTCTCCAGCCCCAGGATGTGACGAACCGACATCGAGGTGCCAAACCTCACCGTCGATATGAGCTCTTGGGTGAGATCAGCCTGTTATCCCCGGAGTACCTTTTATCCTTTGAGCGATGGCCCTTCCATACAGAACCACCGGATCACTTTAGCCTGCTTTCGCACCTGCTCGGCTTGTTTGCCTCACAGTCAAGCACCCTTATACTAATGCGCTCTGCGTACGATTACCAACCGTACTGAGGGTACCTTTGCGAGCCTCCGTTACCTTTTAGGAGGCGACCACCCCAGTCAAACTACCCACCAAACAATGTCTCCGTTGCCGGATTAGACTCTAAATAACAGAAGGTTGGTATTTCAACGATGACTCCACAACTCCTGGCGAAGCTGCTTCATAGTCTCCCAACTATCCTACACATCTGGCATTCAAAATCAATGTTAAGTTGTAGTGAAGGTTCACGGGGTCTTTCCGTCCCGTTGCGATTAACCGGCATCTTCACCGATACTACAATTTCACCGAGCTCGTGGTAGAGACAGTGTACAACTCATTAGACCATTCGTGCAGGTCGGAACTTACCCGACAAGGAATTTCGCTACCTTAGGACCGTTATAGTTACGGCCGCCGTTTACTGGGGCTTCAGTCAGAAGCTTTGGATTACTCCGAACATCCTTCCTTAACCTTCCAGCACCGGGCAGGTATCAGGCTCTATACGTCATCTTTCGATTTTGCAGGGCCCTGTGTTTTTGTTAAACAGTTGGTTGTACCATTTTACTGAGACCACATTACTGTGGTACGCCTTATCCCGAAGTTACAGCGTCAATTTGCCTAGTTCCTTTACCACGGATCACTCGAGCGCCTTAGAATACTCATCTCGACTACCTGTGTCGGTTTACGGTACGGGCTGCTATAAACGAACCTTAGAAGTTTTTCTTGGAAGTCTGATTAGGGACATTATCAGCGCTGCCGAAGCTTTGCTGTACTATCAGGTTCAGCACCATCTGCGGATTTTCCTACAGTCAGTATACCTACACCCTTCAACGCACTATTCCGTAAGTGCGCAGTCCTTTCACTACTCCGTTACTCCATCGAATTTATAGCAGGTACTGGAATATTCACCAGTTTGCCATCAGCTACGCCTCTCGGCTTTGCCTAAGGACCCGACTAACCCTGATCCGATTAGCGTTGATCAGGAACCCTTAGTCTTACGGCGATAAGATTTTTCATCTTATTTATCGTTACTTATGCCTACATTTTCTTTTCTAAACGCTCCAGCATGTCTCACAACACACCTTCGATGCAGTTTAGAATGCTCCCCTACCGTCTAGCATTGCTGCTAGGCCTAAAGCTTCGGTTGTATGTTTGATGCCCGATTATTTTCCGTGCCCAAACCCTCGACCAGTGAGCTGTTACGCACTCTTTAAATGAATGGCTGCTTCCAAGCCAACATCCTGGCTGTTTTAGGATTTGAACCGCGTTTGTTCAACTTAACATACGATTAGGGACCTTAGCTGTTAGTCTGGGTTATTTCCCTCTCGGCCATGGACCTTAGCGCCCACAGCCTCACTCCTGGAGATTATGTTATAGCATTCGGAGTTTATTAGGGTTTGGTAGGCGGTGAAGCCCCCTAGCCCAATTAGTAGCTCTACCTCTATAACACGTCTATATCCAAGGCTGTTCCTAAAAACATTTCGGGGAGAACGAGCTATCTCTCAGTTTGAT
>NZ_CP073766.1:4447500-4450000 GCF_018255755.1 Chitinophaga sp. HK235
CTTACGGCGATAAGATTTTTCATCTTATTTATCGTTACTTATGCCTACATTTTCTTTTCTAAACGCTCCAGCATGTCTCACAACACACCTTCGATGCAGTTTAGAATGCTCCCCTACCGTCTAGCATTGCTGCTAGGCCTAAAGCTTCGGTTGTATGTTTGATGCCCGATTATTTTCCGTGCCCAAACCCTCGACCAGTGAGCTGTTACGCACTCTTTAAATGAATGGCTGCTTCCAAGCCAACATCCTGGCTGTTTTAGGATTTGAACCGCGTTTGTTCAACTTAACATACGATTAGGGACCTTAGCTGTTAGTCTGGGTTATTTCCCTCTCGGCCATGGACCTTAGCGCCCACAGCCTCACTCCTGGAGATTATGTTATAGCATTCGGAGTTTATTAGGGTTTGGTAGGCGGTGAAGCCCCCTAGCCCAATTAGTAGCTCTACCTCTATAACACGTCTATATCCAAGGCTGTTCCTAAAAACATTTCGGGGAGAACGAGCTATCTCTCAGTTTGATTGGCCTTTCACCCCTATCCACAGGTCATCCCATAGCTTTTCAACGCTAATGAGTTCGGACCTCCAGTTGGTTTTACCCAACCTTCATCCTGCCCATGGATAGATCACAAAGTTTCGCGTCTACCCCCACTGACTAAGCGCTCTGTTAGAACTCGCTTTCGCTGCGGCTCCGGTACTGAAGACCTTAACCTCGCCAGTGAGGAGTAACTCGTAGGCTCATTATGCAAAAGGCACGCCGTCACTCTTTCGAGCTCCGACCGCTTGTAGGCGCACGGTTTCAGGAACTATTTCACTCTCCTGTTCGGAGTACTTTTCACCTTTCCCTTACGGTACTGGTTCACTATCGGTATCTAAGGAGTATTTAGCCTTACCAGATGGTGCTGGCAGTTTCACACAGGATTCCTCCGGTCCCGCGCTACTCAGGATACTACACGTCCATCAGAATTTCTGTCTACAGGGCTATCACCTGCTACGGCTCATCTTTCCAGATGATTCAACTTGATCTGACTTTCTAAAAGTAGTCCTACAACCCCGGATAGAATTGCTTCGATCCGGTTTGGGCTCTTCCCTGTTCGCTCGCCACTACTTAGGGAATCATTAGTTATTTTCTTTTCCTGCAGGTACTTAGATGTTTCAGTTCCCTGCGTTGGCTCTCTTTCGAGTGACACATCTTCAATGTGCCGGGTTGTCCCATTCGGAAATCTACGGATGTATTGCTCGTTTGCAGCTCCCCGTAGCTTATCGCAGCTTACCACGTCCTTCTTCGCCTCTTAGATCCTAGGCATCCACCATGCGCCCTTATTCGCTTTAAATATTTTCGTATTCAGATATTACTATCCGTATACAACTTGCATTTCCCAATATGTCAAAGAACTTTTGATCATTACTGATCAGTGTCGATGTCCGAGATCCGATCTCTGTGGCCCGTTTGGCCGTACATCTTGTATTATTTTTAGAAGAACTTTTTACCGTTTCGCGTCGTTTGCGTTGGGGTTGCAAAGGTAGTATTTCTTTTCATTACCACCAAAACTTTTTTAAAGTTTTTTATGCTTAATTATCTCAGTTTTAATGTTTTACCTATTGGGAAAAGCAACTATAACTTCCTGATAATCAACCCTGTATTCAAACAAAGAACTACGCTTTTTCGGAGCGGATGGCAAAGATAGTATCTTTATCATTCGCAGCAAAAATTATTTCAACTTTATTGCTAATTATTTCTATTTCAAAACGGTCCAATGTAACGGACCTACGTAGATGTATACACGTTGTATACATAAAGGAAGGTAATCGATGGTCTCTGTTAATTTGTCAGAGAGCTTTATAAGAAGAGAAGAGCTTCTACTCTAAGAGAAAGAAAAAGGTCCTGGCGTTGTCACCAGGACCTTTCTTAATAAATATGGCAGTTACCTACTCTCCCGCATGATAGTGCAGTACCATCGGCCATGAGGGGCTTAACTTCTCTGTTCGGAATGGGAAGAGGTGAACACCCTCGGCATAACCACCATAAGATCTTTAGCTGCGATGATCACTCATCTGAGATGCAGGGGCTTTCGCTTGCCTTATCTCCAGCTGATAATAAGATAACATATTGGGAAAGTCGTATACGAACTTTGCAGTAATAAATAAAATTAAAGCTTACGGGCAATTAGTATTACTCGGCTTTGATGTTACCACCTTTACACCTGTAACCTATCAACGTCGTAGTCTCCGACGGCCCTTAAAAGTAAACTCATCTTGAAGCAGGTTTCACGCTTAGATGCTTTCAGCGTTTATCCTGTCCGTACATAGCTACTCTGCACTGCACCTGGCGGCACAACAGATACACCAGCGGTACGTACGACCCGGTCCTCTCGTACTAAGGTCATGTCTCCTCAATTTACTAACGATCACAACAGATAGGGACCGAACTGTCTTGCGACGTTCTGAACCCAGTTCACGTGCCACTTTAATCGGCGAACAGCCGAACCCTTGGGACCTTCTCCA
>NZ_CP073766.1:4455000-4457500 GCF_018255755.1 Chitinophaga sp. HK235
GGCATAACCACCATAAGATCTTTAGCTGCGATGATCGCTCATCTGAGATGCAGGGGCTTTCGCTTGCCTTATCTCCAGCTGATAATAAGATAACATATTGGGAAAGTCGTATACGAACTTTGCAGTAATAAATAAAATTAAAGCTTACGGGCAATTAGTATTACTCGGCTTTGATGTTACCACCTTTACACCTGTAACCTATCAACGTCGTAGTCTCCGACGGCCCTTAAAAGTAAACTCATCTTGAAGCAGGTTTCACGCTTAGATGCTTTCAGCGTTTATCCTGTCCGTACATAGCTACTCTGCACTGCACCTGGCGGCACAACAGATACACCAGCGGTACGTACGACCCGGTCCTCTCGTACTAAGGTCATGTCTCCTCAATTTACTAACGATCACAACAGATAGGGACCGAACTGTCTTGCGACGTTCTGAACCCAGTTCACGTGCCACTTTAATCGGCGAACAGCCGAACCCTTGGGACCTTCTCCAGCCCCAGGATGTGACGAACCGACATCGAGGTGCCAAACCTCACCGTCGATATGAGCTCTTGGGTGAGATCAGCCTGTTATCCCCGGAGTACCTTTTATCCTTTGAGCGATGGCCCTTCCATACAGAACCACCGGATCACTTTAGCCTGCTTTCGCACCTGCTCGGCTTGTTTGCCTCACAGTCAAGCACCCTTATACTAATGCGCTCTGCGTACGATTACCAACCGTACTGAGGGTACCTTTGCGAGCCTCCGTTACCTTTTAGGAGGCGACCACCCCAGTCAAACTACCCACCAAACAATGTCTCCGTTGCCGGATTAGACTCTAAATAACAGAAGGTTGGTATTTCAACGATGACTCCACAACTCCTGGCGAAGCTGCTTCATAGTCTCCCAACTATCCTACACATCTGGCATTCAAAATCAATGTTAAGTTGTAGTGAAGGTTCACGGGGTCTTTCCGTCCCGTTGCGATTAACCGGCATCTTCACCGATACTACAATTTCACCGAGCTCGTGGTAGAGACAGTGTACAACTCATTAGACCATTCGTGCAGGTCGGAACTTACCCGACAAGGAATTTCGCTACCTTAGGACCGTTATAGTTACGGCCGCCGTTTACTGGGGCTTCAGTCAGAAGCTTTGGATTACTCCGAACATCCTTCCTTAACCTTCCAGCACCGGGCAGGTATCAGGCTCTATACGTCATCTTTCGATTTTGCAGGGCCCTGTGTTTTTGTTAAACAGTTGGTTGTACCATTTTACTGAGACCACATTACTGTGGTACGCCTTATCCCGAAGTTACAGCGTCAATTTGCCTAGTTCCTTTACCACGGATCACTCGAGCGCCTTAGAATACTCATCTCGACTACCTGTGTCGGTTTACGGTACGGGCTGCTATAAACGAACCTTAGAAGTTTTTCTTGGAAGTCTGATTAGGGACATTATCAGCGCTGCCGAAGCTTTGCTGTACTATCAGGTTCAGCACCATCTGCGGATTTTCCTACAGTCGGTATACCTACACCCTTCAACGCACTATTCCGTAAGTGCGCAGTCCTTTCACTACTCCGTTACTCCATCGAATTTATAGCAGGTACTGGAATATTCACCAGTTTGCCATCAGCTACGCCTCTCGGCTTTGCCTAAGGACCCGACTAACCCTGATCCGATTAGCGTTGATCAGGAACCCTTAGTCTTACGGCGATAAGATTTTTCATCTTATTTATCGTTACTTATGCCTACATTTTCTTTTCTAAACGCTCCAGCATGTCTCACAACACACCTTCGATGCAGTTTAGAATGCTCCCCTACCGTCTAGCATTGCTGCTAGGCCTAAAGCTTCGGTTGTATGTTTGATGCCCGATTATTTTCCGTGCCCAAACCCTCGACCAGTGAGCTGTTACGCACTCTTTAAATGAATGGCTGCTTCCAAGCCAACATCCTGGCTGTTTTAGGATTTGAACCGCGTTTGTTCAACTTAACATACGATTAGGGACCTTAGCTGTTAGTCTGGGTTATTTCCCTCTCGGCCATGGACCTTAGCGCCCACAGCCTCACTCCTGGAGATTATGTTATAGCATTCGGAGTTTATTAGGGTTTGGTAGGCGGTGAAGCCCCCTAGCCCAATTAGTAGCTCTACCTCTATAACACGTCTATATCCAAGGCTGTTCCTAAAAACATTTCGGGGAGAACGAGCTATCTCTCAGTTTGATTGGCCTTTCACCCCTATCCACAGGTCATCCCATAGCTTTTCAACGCTAATGAGTTCGGACCTCCAGTTGGTTTTACCCAACCTTCATCCTGCCCATGGATAGATCACAAAGTTTCGCGTCTACCCCCACTGACTAAGCGCTCTGTTAGAACTCGCTTTCGCTGCGGCTCCGGTACTGAAGACCTTAACCTCGCCAGTGAGGAGTAACTCGTAGGCTCATTATGCAAAAGGCACGCCGTCACTCTTTCGAGCTCCGACCGCTTGTAGGCGCACGGTTTCAGGAACTATTTCACTCTCCTG